>NC_009136.1 GCF_000016125.1 Methanococcus maripaludis C5 | reverse complement strand
AAAATTAAAAATATTATTTTCATCTGAAGGAGACTACACGATATCGTGTATTTCGCTCCAGGACAAACGCACTTCTAAAACTGCAATAAAAAAAAACTAAATTATAGATACGATATATAAATTAAAATCTGTTTTCATTCTCTGTTTTCTTCTGAAAGGGGGTTTATACGTTGTGGTGATAAAAAAAAACTAAATAATGGGTACCAGATACAAATTAAAATCTGTTTTCATTCTCTGTTTTCTTCTGAAAGGTCGTTAAATGCCTTCTTTTTCATAAATATGTATAAAAAAATATGGTTTTATTCAGTCCTTATAAATTATATCCTTTCTTTATCTCATAATAAACCTTCTTTCCTTCTTTCCTGCGTGTAATCTCTCCCGATTTTTCAAGCCTTTTTAATGTTTCATATAATGCTTTTGTTCCTCCTTTAAACTCTTTCTTTATTTCCGTAGGTTGGTTTAATCCGTTCTTTAATAAATATAATACGTTCTCGCGGTTTGTTTCTTTCTTAATTGTTTTTTTATACCTTTCTGTATTAATGTATTTTTCAATACCTGCGAACTTATTATTTATTTCATTATATCTTCTTTTATTGTTCTTCTTTTCCTGTTCTAACGTCTTCAATCTATCTTCTACATTATGAAGCCATTCATTTAATATTTTCCAGTTCTTTTTATCCCGTTCCCTTATCGTTTTTACTTCTTGTACTGCTTTTTCAAAATCATTAAATCTATTTTCCAGTTCTTTTAATGTATTTTGTATTTTATTAATCTGTTCTATCTTCTTTTTAGAATCTGCGTTTATATTGTCCTTTAATTCTTTTTTTATACTTAATAAGTATTCATCAATTGCCTTTCCTAATAATTCAAAGTCATTTAAATGTTCATTCACTATTTTATCAATATTATCTAGCTTATTATTTATTCTGGTTAGTTCTGCGGTTTTATCCCCTTCTATTATTGTTTTTTTCTCTTTTCCTTCTTTATTTTCAATTGTTTTTTTAATCTTACTTAATATACTCCCCACTCCTTTTTTATTTTTATTATTCTCTTTATAAAAATAATCCAAACATATTTTAAACTATATTTCATATGTATTTTTTAATTTTTCCCATTTATATTTCTTTTTTATTTCTATTTACTCAACTGTTTAGAAAAAGGGTTTATTTATTGGTTCTTTTATTTCTCGCGGGGGGCATATTTCTTCTTTATTTTTGCCTATACTTCAAACCTTCAAAAATGCAGGGTTCAGGTACTGGTTGGTAAATTAAACTATAAAATGAAAATGATTTTTAATGTTTTGATTTCTTTAAAAGGGTTTAATTATTTTTTTCAATGTGTTTTAATTGTTTTTAGCTATGAAAATTATAATTAAACTCTTTTAACAAAATAAATAGTTTTGAAATTTTTTTTAAAAATACTGAAGGAGTCTACACGATATCGTGTATTTTATTCCTGGGGCGAACTACACGATATCGTGTATTATGTTCTTGAAATCTCAACACCCTTTCTTATTCGGGGTAAACTTGAATGAATACTGGAGTAAGTCGCAGGTTCCAGTATTCTGCAACAATTCAAGGTAAAAAAATAAATCAATTTATAACTTATTTTGGGATTATATAAATGTAATTGAGGGTATTTATATATATCTTTATGATATTTTGATACTTTATATATATCATTTTGAATTTTTGTATTTATTTAATAAACAATATAAATTCTTTTTAATTTCTTCCAGATGTTCACAGACTTTTTTAAATCCTTTTTGTGCGTCTATGGTTTCAAAGGACTCTATTTTATAAACTGCTTTTAAATTGCATTCCAATTCTTTAAAAACGATTTTTTCATTATCTTTCATGGTCTGGAATCTGTTTTCTATATTCATTAATATTTTAACGGCGTTTTTCTGCTTCATAAATTGATTTGAAGCTTCTATCTTAAAACATAACTTCAAACAATCTTCTATTATCTCAAAATCGTTTCCATTTTCCATAAATACGCACCATTTTTATAATTCCCCCAAAATATGAAGTATTTTATATCTAATTACTATTTTAGAAATAGATATTTATCTATTTATCTAATAACGTTTTTATAAATAGTATTTTTGAAAATAGAAAGATTTTAAATATATTTTATATTTTTCAATTAAATATATATATAAAATTGGTTAATATAATTAAATGCCTTCTTAATCTTTGAAGGTGGTTTTAAAGTCTGTTAAATTAACACTGGGGATTTACGAAGATGAACCAGCGTGAAGCTTGATAAAGCACAGCAAAATTAAGGCAATTTGAACAAAGGACAACGAAAGAAAAGATAATATCTTTTCTTTTAAGTGCAATTTACACTTTTAAAGTAGTTTTTGAATATCTTCAAGCACTTTATTTTTATTTTCTTCAATATCTCTTTTTAAAATAGTTTCTATGTATTTACTACCCAATAATGTTTTTATATTCTCAATGGCTACTCCTTTATCATATAATTCCTGCGCTCTCCCATATCTTAAGGACTGAAGCACTATATTTTTATCTTTAGGGATTATTTTATTATCTTTCAACGTATCCACAGCGGTTTTAAATACATGGGTTATAAAATCGGGTTTAACTGGATTTCCATTCATATTCTTTTCATTCTGAAAAATATAATCATTGGGGCCTTTCTTCACGTTTTCAAACACGTATTTATTAATTAATTTAACTGTGTTTTCTGATACAATCACGTTTCTATCTTTATTATTTAGATATCCTTTTCTATTTTTTATTCTTAAAATACCTGTTTCTAATGCAAAATCTTTATTTTGTAATTTTACAACTTCAGAACGTGTACAGCCTGTTTCCCACAATATTTTTATAATTAATGCGTCCCTAATGCCTGTTCTACTTTCCCTTTTTAATATTTCCCTTAATATGTTTTTATAAGTCTCTAAATCTAATATATCATAGTGTTCTACTTTTTTAATAGAATATATCTTGTTGTTTATTGCTTTTACTTCATAATCTTTGAAATTATCTATTTTCAAGTATCTAAATAAATGTTTTAGCATTATAAAATAATTTTTTTGGGTAGATTTACTACAATTACGATTATATTTTAGATTATTAAAAAATAACTCAAAATCACAGGTATTCAATGAAAAAAGCGATAAATTATTATCTTTACAAAAAGATAAGAAATATTTTAAATTAAATATTTCGCTCTGCAATGTTTTCGGGCTTATCCCCCTTAATTCCCTTTCTTTTCTGTAATTATCAATTATTTCATTCATATTCTACCCCTTCGGGATATTCTGTTATTAATTGGTAATTTAAAAGTGTATTTGTCATTTTTCCGTATTTTTCAACAATTCTTCTATCATGCTTACCCAATGTCAATAATAATTTTTTTGGTTTTTCGCAGTTTTCCGCTTTTGCTAATACTTCGGGGTTTATCTCGCCTAAATTCTCCAATTTATACAAATAGTATCTAATATCTTTAGCGGAGACCTCACGACATAATAAAAAGGTTTTCCTTATATTAGATATATTATTTTCCATATTAAACACCTATACGTGGGTTTTTGATTCTTTTAATATCATATAATTAGTTAATGTGTTTGTAGCCCTCCCATATCTATTAATAATTCCCTCTTCTTCTTCTGTAAGGGTTAAAGGTCTTTTAAATGGTTTGTTTGTAGTTATAGCTTTAATCAAAATGTCTAAATCTATTTCATCGTTTAAATTCTCCAATTTATGAAAATAGTATCTCACAGCTTTTGCATCCATTGGTTTTATAAGTGTAAAATGTTGCTTCATAATCTCCCTCTTAAACTTTTATTTTGTTCCAGTTGATTTTTTCACTATCATTTAAAGAATTCCCGTTTATCATGCCTAATCTGTATTTTATGTATTCTGGAGAGTCTTTTTTAATTAATTTAGGCTCTTCTTTCTTTATGGGTTTTTTTACTTCGGGTTTTTGTTCCTTTTGCGCGGGTTTGGTTTCTTTTGGAAGTACCTTTCTTGATTTGAAAGGGGATTCTATTAATTCGGGTAATGAATACAGGGTTTTAATATCTAATGAGTTTAAGGCTAATTCTAATATTTTGTAGTCTTTCTGTGCGTTGTACATTCTTTTAAATTCAATAATGTTTTTAAAAAACTGTGCTTTCTGTTCTTCATTTAGTTTCATCATTTTTGCGAGTGCTCCCGCAGTTGTTTTTAATTTCTGGATGTTTGAACATTCCGCGGATTTATAAATATATGGAGTAAGGAAAAACCCGCAGCACTCTGGAACTTTAACCGGTCTTATAACCCCGTTGATAAAATCACGGTCGAAAACTCTTACAATCGAATAACACTTAGGACATATTTTATACACCATTCCACCTTCACTTTATTTTTTTTTGCAAAATCTATATATATTGTTTGCAAAAAATATATTTTTCGAAGTTATATATATACTATTTCGAAATTTCAAAAAAGGTGATAAGATACAACATAATTTCAGAATTTATAAAAATCTCAATGTTAGGTCTTTAAGATTTTACTTAAGTAAAATTAAAGATATAAAAAAATTAGACCCGCAAATATTAGGGGAGCTTTCGAAATACCCCACGAAATATAATAAAACAATCACTTTAACGAAAGAAGAGGAGGAAATTATTAAAAAATATGGTAAAACAACAAATACACTTCTAAATTACATAATTTACACAGCAAAAATAGAAATAATTCATAATCTCCCTGAAGAAGAAGAGAGTAGTTTAAAAAACTTGTTTGGGTTATAAAAAATGAGTTTAAACCCACAATATTTTTATACCATTATTAAAAGAAAATTAATTGATTTTTTAGACTGTCGCAGGTCTAACAATGATATATGCAACAATACAAGAGGCTAAACCGTGGTTAAACAACATGATACCAGTATATCCACCACACCGAAAAATGAGTTATTTTTAAAAGGTGAAAAGGATATCCCAGAATTTATATCATCCCAATGTTACGAAAAAACTATTATTTTTGACCCCGCGGAATATTGCAAAGTTTACAAGCAGGATTTAAAAGAATTCATTGATTATTACGAGAATATATTTTCAATTTTAACAACTGCAATTCAAAAAGGTATTTTTGAAGGTTATAAAAAAGGTTTTCCAGAATTTGACATAAATTCTAATGATGCCGAGATAAAGAAAAAATCTGAGGACATTAAAAAGGAAATAAACGAAAAAATAATTTTAATAAATGGAATAAAAGGGGATTATGAAGTATTTAATAAAACACTTCATAAAGAATCAAGATATAATGTAAAAACCGAAGAACTAAGAACCAGATACAAAAATTTAGATGAAAAATTAGATTATATAGATAGGTCGAGCAATACCCACAAGATAAGGGAAATAAAAGCGTTAAAAATGATATTACGGAAAACAGGAAATAAATTTATCTTAGAATTGTGTGAAACACATAATATCATTGATTATATCTCACAAACCACACAGGAAGAATATTTGATGTCTACAAAGAACGAGATGATATTGTTCACATTTAAAAATATCTCTAAAATCCACGATATATATTTAAACAAAAAATATTACTCCCTTAAAGAAGTAACCGCCGTAATAGGCAATAAAATTATATCTAAAGATATACAGTTGGATAAAGTGAAGGATATTTTAGAATATATATCCACTGATGCGGTTAAAAAATACATTAAAAAGGATTTTGAGATAATAGATATTGTTAAGGACATTATTAAAAACGCTGTTGAGAAAATAGAGATTAAATCAAGTTTATTAGTATTAACAGAACATGAAAATAAAATAATATTTCCAAATGTAGAACCCGCACCAAACATATTTAAATCAAGGTCTTTACCAACACCCGCAGACATTCAAAAGACTTTAAAAGAGTTAAAAGTAGAAAATAAAGAAAAAATATTAATGGAATTGTCAAAATTTGATAAAGACCATAATATTTTAACTGAAGCTTACTTTATGGGAACCTTATTAGTAAATATCTTGAAATATGAAGTTACACCCCAATTAATATTATATGGTGAAGCAAAACACGGAAAAACGACACTCGCACGTTATTTTAATTTTACAGAAGTTAAAACGAAAGAACCCACAGAGCCACAATTATTTAGAACGTGTGCGGGGTACGGTTGCGGGTATAACCTGTTTGATGAACCTTCAAGATTCAGAAGAACAATAAGCGACATGATAAAAGACGGTGCAACAGCCCCCGAGTTTAAACAATCCTACGGGCGGGAAAATGAAACGATTCTGTTTAAAATAGGGCATATAATAACCTGTAATCACCCATATTCTATTAACTTTGAAAATGAAGACGATATCAAAGCATTTTTAAGGCGGTGCATTACCCTGCGGATTAATGAGAAAACAGACAATATACCACGGGAAATAATAGAAAATAGTTTGGAATATTTAAAAAATAATACATTAGAACTTAAAAAAATATTTATTGATTACGTAATGAGTTTAACACCTTCAGAAGTTAAAACAAAATATGAAAACACATTGGAAAGGGAAGCACAATTTAAATTTATTAGATTTTCATTAATGCTATTAAAAGAATTCTATGATTCAAATAATATTAATGTTTTGAGTTATGAAAGAGTAGAGAACATCATTTCAAGGTTAAAAGACAATGAAAAAGAGTTTGAAACAGACATAATAAACGATGAAACCATAATGGAGATAATAGAAGAAATAATTTATAACGACTTTATGAAAATAGCAACAATGCCCGATAAAAGCCCCGATAAGGCAATAATGCCTGAAACATTAAATAAATATTCAGTACAATTATTTAATTTAAACAAATATACGGTGTTTCATACTGGAAATACTAAGAGAATCTTTTTAAATCAATCTGGATTAAATAACTTACTCCCTAAACTCAAAGAAAAGGGTATAAATTACCCTAATAAAATGAAGCTAAAAACATTCTTAGAAAAAATACAGAAGAAAGGATATAACGCGGAAATAGGAAAAACAAGAATAGGTGCGGAAGCTAACGCAGTAAAAGACGGTTTGAAAATTGATATTATATTGGACCACAATATTTTAAAAGAACACCCCGAAGTATTAAGCGACATTAAAACAATTGCGATTCAAAACGCGGGGAATATAGACACAGAAGAACTATTGAATAACCACGAAGAAACGAAAGTAAAAGATACTTTAAAAATACTCCAAACTTTGAAAATAGCGACATTTGAAAACGATATGTATATAATAACAAATCTCGACCAATTAAGCGATATTGTCGAAAGCATAGAAAAACCCGCCCCAAAATACACGAAACGCGACCAAATATTAGATACTTTAAAAATACTGTATGATATAAACGATAAAGGATTAATAAGCTTTGATTTATTAATGGAACATTTAAAAGACCACGAACCAGACGAAACAAGAAAAATATTAACTAATTTAAAATGGAATGGGGAAATAGACGAACCAAAAACAGGTAAATTCAGAATAATTTAAAAGGTGGTAAAATGGAACTGGAATATATAAACGAATCTGAAGCTATAATGTTGTTATTATTCTTACCCACTTTAGAAAACCACCCGATAGTAATTAACGCCCCAATAGCGAATATATTAACGTGGTGTAGTTATGATACCAGTAAAAGGGCATTAATTAACTTAAAAAACCTTGGATTTTTGAAGTATGCAGGAAAGAAGGAAGGATATTACCAGATAACAAAGAAAGGAAAGGACAAAATAAAGGAAATGAAAAAAGCATACAGTTATACAAGTTTAAGCATGAAAGAAAGAAGAGCATATCAAGATACATATTAAACTAACATTTTAATAATAATGTTTGTTTAACTTTTTCGGACACTTTTTTTAAATCTTTTTTATTTTTTACAATATGTAAAATATGTTCGATTTTTTACAAGAAATCAAAAAAAGTAATAATAAATATTATTCAATAATCAATACAAGGTTAAATATAATATAATATATAAAAAAATATCGAACATATCGAACATATTATATATCTATATTATAATAGATTATTTTTTTTATATCTCTTCAAATTGTCTTTCAAAATGTTCGATTTTTTTATCGAACATACTCGCACACATCGAACATTATAAAAAATGTTCGAAAAATGTTCGATTTTTTTATCGAACATTTTTGGGGTATATCCCGCAGGTCTTGGCCCTGTTTAAACCCTATAAATAGACTTTTTCAAAATGTTCGATTTTTCCCCGCTGGGTGTATGTTTTTTTTTCAAATATTTTTCAGGTATTTTTCCAGTAATATTTCTG